>NZ_QODI01000050.1:0-853 GCF_009935975.1 Pseudomonas sp. Q1
GTCAGGATGGGTCTTTTGCAATGTCTGTTAGTGCTGGTTGTGCTTGTGGTGTTTGATCTGAAGAATGCTATTGGAAGTTTGAGTTCCAGTCAAAGTCCAAAAAGCAAGAAGCATCAATCATATCCAGCTTCCAGAGTGCCTGTTTCTTCTCAAGTGCTCGGGAACACTTTGCAGAAGGCCTCTCTGTTTCAGAGTCTCGACTACAGAGGATTTGCACAAGAGCCTCTTGGTCTTCAGGAGAAGCAGGTGTTGCAGGGTCCAGTGAAGCCTTTGGACTGGAGGTTTCCCATTGTTCCAGAAGTGCCGAGTGAGATGGCGGTGGATTTCCATTTGAGGCAACCTGTGACCCCCAGTAGTGTAGCTATTCAATGCGGTGAGAACCGGATTCATGTGGAGGTACAGCAGGACTTGTTTAGCAATGGTGAACTGATCCAGCCATCTGGTCTGACTCTGGGAGGATGTCCTGTTGTCGGTTTGGTCCCAGGCTCTAAGGTGCTCTTCTTTGAGAATGAACTGCAGGACTGCAACAGTGTCTTGATGATGACCAAGGATGAGCTTGTCTACACCTTTGCCCTTACCTACACTCCTGAGGCGTTTGCTGGCACTCCGATTACCCGTGCAGGTGGTGCAGTTATTGGAGTTCAATGCCACTATCAAAGGTTTCAAAATGTCAGCAGTAGTGCCTTGAAGCCAACTTGGGTCCCTTATGCCTCAACGGAGGCTGGTGAAGAAGTCTTGGTGTTCTCCCTGAAGCTCATGACTGATGACTGGTCCTATGAGAGGCCTTCAAACTCTTACTTCCTGGGTGACGTTATTAATGTTGAGGCATCTGTGAAGGTATACAACCACGTCC
>NZ_QODI01000051.1:0-824 GCF_009935975.1 Pseudomonas sp. Q1
TCAATGAAGGAATATCTCGGAACAGAAGTCACATCAGGTACTTGGGTGGCCACACAGCGGTCCACAAACACACGCAGTGGGACATGGTTGTACACCTTCACAGATGCCTCAATATTGATAGTGTCACCCAAGTAGTATATATTTGAAGGCCTCTGAAAGGACCAGTCATCAATCATGAGGCTCATGGAGAACACCAAGACATCCTCGCCAACCTCCGTTGAAGCATAAGGAACCCAAGTTGGCCTCAGAGCATTACTGCTCACATTATGGAGCCTTTGATAGTGGCATTGAACGCCAACAACTGCACCCTCAGTACGGGTAATCGGCGTGCCAGCAAATGCCACAGGAGTGTAGGTAACCGCATAGGTGTAGACGAGCTCATCCTCGGTCATCATCAACACACTATTGCAGTCCTGCAGTGCATATTCAAAGATGAGCACCCCAGAGGCAGAGTCCTCACCAACAACAGGACAGCCTCCCATAGACAAACCACTTGGCTGGATCAGCTGACCATTGCTGAACATATCCTTCTTCACCTCCACATGAACCCGGTTCTCACTGCATTGAACAGCCACACTACTGGGAGTCACAGGTTGCCTCAACTGGAAGTTCGCCGCCAACTCACGTTGCACTTCTGGGACAACTGGAAACTTCCAGTCCAAAGGCTTGACTGGACCCTGCATCAGCTGCTTCTCCTGAAGACCAAGAGGCTCTTGCGCAAATCTTCTGGAGTCAAGAACCGGAAACTGATAATCCTTTTGGAAAGGATTCAAGAACCCTTGAGAAGAAAGAGCATGACCTCTGGAAGCCGGAGCTGATTGTGG
>NZ_QODI01000052.1:0-772 GCF_009935975.1 Pseudomonas sp. Q1
TGTTCATCGAGCCAAAAAGTGAGAGAGCCACGATTGATTAAGGCACGATGGTACTGCCGCCAGTTGCTGATGTTGTGTCGCGCCTTTCCCATCTGTCTGTTCCTGAGTCCGTCTCTTAAGAGATCGGATCACAGGAGAGCTTGATAGTTCCCTTATTTAGGAAACAGCGCCCTTAAAACGCAATAAACGTAACGCATTCAGCGTAACCAGCGCGGTTGCGCCGGTATCGGCCAACACTGCGAACCATAGGCCGGTGATACCCAGCACAGTGGTGATCAGGAACACCCCCTTCAGACCCAACGCGAAAATCACGTTCTGATGGATGTTGGCCATGGTTGCACGCGATAGTGCAACGAGGTGAGCCACATCGGTAACACTGTTTTTCAGCAGCGCTGCGTCGGCGGTTTCGATGGCCACATCGGTACCTCCACCCATCGCGATACCCACATCTGCTGTTGCCAGTGCAGGTGCGTCGTTGATGCCATCGCCGACCATGGCGACCTTGGCGTTGAGTTTCATTTCGTTGATCAGGCGCAGCTTATCTTCTGGCAGCAGTTCAGCTTCCCATTCCATACCCAAATGGCCGGCGATGGCCTGGGCGGTGCGGTGGTTGTCGCCGGTGAGCATGACGGAGCGCACGCCCATGGCCTTGAGCTGGGCCACGGCTGCTTGTGCATCGGCTCTCGGTTCATCCCGCAGAGCTACCAATCCAAGTGCTTCATGGCTCTGTTCGTCGAACAGCACTGACACAGTCTTGCCGTCATGTTGTAGC
>NZ_QODI01000053.1:0-545 GCF_009935975.1 Pseudomonas sp. Q1
GTTTCGATCACTGGAAGGATTCATCAATTCCATTTTTCAGTTGATGGATGTCCCGCTCACATCGCCAGGATACAGCTGTCTTTGCAAGCGAGTGCAAGCATGGCAAGAGTCAATGCCACATCTGGCGTAAGTTACACCTCGCTGTCGATGCGCACACCCACGAAATCATTGCCGCCGAAGTGAGTCTGGAAAGTGCGGCGAATAGGCAAAGTACTGCCCACCTTACTCAATCCACAGCGTCGCCGTTTGCACCAAGTGTCTGCCGATGGGGCTTCTGACACGCGAAATTGCCATCGATTGTTGCTCAGGAAAGGTAGTATTGCCACCATACCACCGCGTAAAAAGGCCAAGTACTAGGAGGAAGTACACCCAATAAATGACGCCGTTGCTGCGCTGAAATCAGGTCAATTGGCGGAATGGAAAACGGCATCAGGCTACCATCAACGTTCATTAGCAGAGACCACCATGTCTCGAGACAAACAACTGTTGAGCCCGACCCTGATCTTACGAAAATACACCGGCCAAGTCGGTGAGATCTTGGCCGG
>NZ_QODI01000054.1:0-737 GCF_009935975.1 Pseudomonas sp. Q1
AATGAAACCATGAAGTCCAGATTTGTTTGTGTTCAAATGTTCCAATCTACCATGCTGGTGCAAAAGCTAAGCGGAATCACTTTATTGCTGTTGCTGTGTCAACATGCATGTTTCCTCTCTGCAAGTGGCAATGCAAAACGATCAGTGACCTGTGAAGGAGACTCTGCATCCCTCAGCTGTGGCTCTAGATTCATAAATGTCCTTCGTGCCAACTATGGACGGACTAATGGCAGAACTTGCTCTGCTGGGAAACCTCCTGGGCAGCTCTCAAATGTTCACTGCTCCTCAGAAACATCCCTCCAAACGATGGCCACACAGTGTAATGGAAAAAAAAGCTGTTCTGTTCAAGCAGTGAACTCAGTTTTCAATGATCCCTGTTTTGGGACCTATAAATACCTGGAAGTATCTTATGAATGTCTCAAACCCAAGCAGCACATAACTTGTGAAGGTTTCAGAGCTGACATTACCTGTGGGAAAGGTGTTATTTCCGTTTATTATGCCAATTATGGACGGCGGAATCTTGCAACCTGTCCTCATAAATTCGCAACTTCAACCCACTGTAACTCTGATCAGACTGCGCGTATGCGTTCCAGGTGCAATGGAAAGCAGTCTTGTCATGTACAAGCTTCAAATTCGGAGTTCTCTGATCCATGTGTAGGGATCTATAAGTACCTGGAAGTGACCTATTCCTGCATACGAGTTTAGCATGATCTGCATCAGAAGGTGATTGAAATGGC
>NZ_QODI01000055.1:0-730 GCF_009935975.1 Pseudomonas sp. Q1
CCCAGGTTCCCAACGACAGGCCTCAAGCAAGACAGAGCATTGGTGATGACCGGATCCGTGACAAGGACGCCCATTTCAAGGAGTGATGCAACAACGTAGCCAGTCATGGTCACATTATCACCAACACCACCCTTCATGTCAATATGGTACAGGGTTCCCTCTTGCATGAAACAGCCATCTGAACCCTGCTTGCTGATCAACCAATCCTGTGCACTCTGGAGGACACTGGGATCAATGAAGATGAAACGCCTTGCTAGGCCGAAAGACCTCATGACGAAGGTGGTCAACCATGTATTGGATGCATCGTAGCCAAATGTGCTGTATGAACCATCACTGTGCCTGTAGTTTAGCTGTCCTTGGTATCCGCTCTGAAGGTAACCAGTGGCAGTCTGTCGGATGGTTGGGGTGAGCTGCGCAGTGCCTTCCAGGTACTGCAGGATGTAGATATTGGGAGCAAGAGTTATCATATTTTGTTCTCCACAGCCAGATGGCATCTGTAGCAAGCCATCAAGATTATTTAGCGCACGACCCATTATGTCCCCAAGGACTGAAACAGAGCATTTGGCAGATCCCAGAACCACATTTGCTGGAAATGTCAGAGACACATCTTCTGAAAGGACACTCCCCTTTGGACAAAATAACCAACTCTGGGCGAAGATCCTTTCAACTCCTTCAGGCAGAACAAGTAGACTTTCAGTAACAATGTCAATGCGTCCTCTTGTTGGCACGG
>NZ_QODI01000056.1:0-720 GCF_009935975.1 Pseudomonas sp. Q1
TTCAAATGTCTAAGACACACGTCTGATCTTCATACTGATGGATTTCATACCAACAGAAAAATTGTTCTTCCATGTGTACCAAACATTTCCAACAGCGAAAAGGGTGGGATCATCTCCCCATAAATACACACCATTGGGGTTTGCAAGGTGACAGTTATAGTACCAAAACGCCCCAAGATACACTCTGGCACAGTTTTTTTCATTGGCGTCTTGGTCTTTGTCAAAGGTGGTGAACTTCTGTCCATTATGGTGGGTCATCGAGTCTCCTGCTCCTCCATCAGTGAATCCTGAAACATGTAGTTTGTACCCTTCAGCTTCAGAATCCACAGAGAAGGACGAGTACAGAGCGAAACCTTTCCTCCCGGTGAAGTCCTCCAGATCCACTCTCAGCATGTACTTGTTCTTACGTGTCAGCTGGTACATGTTCTCCAGCCCCAGCCAGTATTCTCCCTCCACATTCCCAAATCCTCTCTTGTACTGATTCCACGGCCGATAGAAATTCACAGTGCCATCCATTCTCCTCTGAAACACCGTCCATGCTCTGTTGTCTTCAGCTTTCCCACCGGAGACCATCTCACAGTAAACCCAGACAGGAATGTATCCTGCTGGATAGATGGAGTAAATCCCACTGACTGTTTGTCCGGAGTTATAAATGTCAGAACAGTCGGCTGGCATGTTTATATTCTGAGTGCATCCTCTCATAAGAAAAGCAGAGAGAAG
>NZ_QODI01000057.1:0-700 GCF_009935975.1 Pseudomonas sp. Q1
AAAATTCCGCACGACGCAGTGGGTGCTGTATTCGAGCACTTCTGACGCAAAATCGTCAGGTGCTGCTTTAATTGCGTTAGCTCTTCCATGCGTACTTCTACAGCACGGATATGATCATCCAGCAGCTCATTGACGTTGCCGCAGTCTTCGTAAGGCCTATCTCGAAACTGCAGCAAGATTCGCACTTCCTCTAAGGTCATATCGAGCGTACGGCAATGGCGAATAAATTGCAGGCGCTCAATATGATCCTCATTATACAAACGATAATTACCTTCGCTGCGGGCAGGCTCTGGTAATAACCCTTCTTTTTCATAGTAACGAATGGTTTCGACAGTGGTTTCTGTGTGCTTGGCAAGTGCGCCTATCTTGATTGGCATGATGGCATCCATAACTTAAAACATTAAAGTAACTATAGGCTTTAGCGCTATAAAATCAATCTTATTACATAAGGCGTTGGACAGCTTGACTCTGAAGCTGCTAGAGGGTTTATGATGCACCTATAATTTCCATTCATAGGAGAAACCCTCATGCAATATCATATCGAAGGCATGGACTGCGCGAGTTGCATCGGCAAGATTGAGACCGCTCTGGCGCGCATGCCCGGCGTTTCTGATGTCCAGCTGAACTTTGCCACACAAAGCCTGACACTGTCGTTGTTAGCCGATGGGGCCACTCAGGCCGATGATGTTGAAAAAACCAT
>NZ_QODI01000058.1:0-689 GCF_009935975.1 Pseudomonas sp. Q1
AGACTCAGTCGAGGCAGAGTAACGTCTCTAGACACCACTACCACAAACTGACCATCTCTAATACACTGGACAGTCACCGCCCTTCCATAGAAACACTGCTGCCCGTTAAAGCAGCAGTTGATAGCTTCACACTCAGCACCACTGATCCCGGGTAGACCACATTGGATCTGCTCAGAATCAGCTACAGCTACACATTTATCAAAGGGCTCTGCCTGCACTACTGGCTTCTGAAACTGCTGTTTAACTGGCTTCTGAATCGGAAACTGCTGCTTAGTTAACTGTTGAACAGGCTTCTGAAGTGGAAACTGCTGGTTAGTTAACTGTTGAACAGGCTTCTGAAGCGGATACTGCGGCTTAGTTAACTGTTGAACTGGCTTCTGAAGTGGAAACTGCTGGTTAGTTAACGGTTGAACGGGCTTCTGAAGTGGAAACTGCTGGTTAGTTAACTGTTGAACAGGCTTCTGAAGTGGAAACTGCGGCTTAGTTAGCGGTTGAACAGGCTTCTGAAGCGGAGACTGCGGCTTAGTTAGCTGTTGAACTGGCTTCCGAAGTGGAAACTGTTGGTTAGTTAGCTGTTGAATTGGCTTCTGGAGCTGAAACTGCTGGTCAGTTTGCTGCATCATCAGAGCTTGAGCATCCTGAAGCGACTTACTCCACTGTGGAACAGCATGACAGAAAGCACAGACCAA
>NZ_QODI01000059.1:0-684 GCF_009935975.1 Pseudomonas sp. Q1
AAGTGATCATTGAGGGCAATGCCAGCACCGGCATCAAAGATGGATGAACGCACATCCCCGTTGAAGTCAGTGGATACCACCTGGTCCTCAGTGTATCCCAGAATGCCTTTCATGGGTCCATCAGCCGCAGCCTTGACCACTTTCTTGATATCGTCATACTTGGCAGGTTTCTCAAGACGGACCGTCAGATCCACTACAGACACATTGGGGGTGGGGACACGGAAGGCCATACCAGTAAGCTTGCCATTGAGCTCAGGAATGACTTTGCCCACAGCCTTGGCAGCCCCAGTGGAGGCTGGGATAATGTTCTGACTGGCGCCGCGGCCATCCCGCCACAGTTTTCCTGAGGGCCCGTCCACGGTCTTCTGTGTGGCTGTGATAGCATGAACGGTGCTCATAAGACCTTCAACGATGACAAAGTTATCATGGATGACCTTGGCCAAGGGAGCCAAGCAGTTGGTGGTGCAGGAGGCATTGCTGACAACACTAAGAGAATTATCATATTTCTCATGGTTGACACCCATGACAAACATTGGGGCATCTGCACTGGGGGCAGAGATGATGACTCTCTTGGCACCACCCTTAAGGTGAGCAGATGCCTTCTCAATGGTGGTGAAGACACCAGTAGACTCCACGACATACTGAGCCCCTGCATCACCCCATTTAATGTTGGCTGGATCCCTC